>NZ_AP017460.1 GCF_002355835.1 Candidatus Endomicrobiellum trichonymphae
AAATGTGGAAAAAAAACTTATGTTTTAAAATGTAAAAGATTGGTAAAAAAATATTGGAAAGTCTCTAAAAGGCGATAACTGATTGTCTAATACTAGTACTTGAAAAACGCAATAAAATGCGTTCCAGTCTGTCTTTAAAAAGCTCAAGTCTAAAAGTAAAAATAGTCATATCAAACGTTGTCTGAAATCTTGTCTTTAAAAATCTCATGACCTTAAACCGCCGATGCTGGTTTTGGATAGCAGAGGTTTACCGTTAGTCTATACGTCCGTCCGTTATTGGATTTTATACCCGAAATATTTAAATACCGCATAACTTCAATAAAAACTCTTTAACAGCTGGGACGGCACAATACGTTGACCATGCGGTCATCCCAAACATACCAGCCAAAGATAAATTTGACACCCCTTTCTTTTCGGCATATATTGCGAAAGATGCTAAAACTAAAGGCTGGATAAACGAGCTAGCCGTTATGATGCTCAATCCCAGTAAGGAGTGCGTTCCTGTTACCAGCAATGATGGGAACACTATAAAAAGACCATCAACTACTTGAATTAACACCTTGCCGGCAAGAAAAGAAAGAGCAAACTGAGATACGATAGGACACACCATCGTTACTTTCTCGAACGTGCTGGGTTGGTCGTAAATCTGGGAATATCCGTCTGGGTCTGGTGGTGGAGTTGGTGAAGGACTAGGTTCAATGTCATACTTAGTCTTTTCTGGGGCTGCAGATTTTTGAACAAATGTCTGGTTTGTTTGTTGGTATGGTAGTCCAGCCACATTCTTTCCGCACCCAGTTATCGTTGCTGTTATTATAAGCATGGCAATCAGTTTATTCATTTTAATGCCTTCAATTTTATTTCAAATAATCTGACGAATATACTACAATAGTATATATATTCTGAGGACTGAATGCTATCTACGAACATTGACAGCATAGTGCCGGTGTGGTAGTCTTTGAGATGTATGGTATATTCCATCTCTTTTTTGATGTAAGTTAGTGACATCTCTACATTCCCAGTACAGTCAAAAAGTACCATACAATAAAAAAGCCTTAAAAAAAAGAGCCGTTAAAAGGCTCAAAAAAATGGATTTCAATAGAAATCCTGCCATTGGTGCTTAACTTGATATACATATATGTCAGATGGGTTCAAAAAGAGCCTTAAAAAGTTATAAAATAATAATTGCTTCTTTAATCGTTTTCAGCTGAAAACGAAACAGTATAAACTTGATATACTATATGCTAGCTGGTCAAAAATAAAATGAAAAAAATTCAGCTAAAAAAATAGACCCGAATAAAACTTATCTGCTTCGTTATACAAACTTGCCTTAAGATACACACAAAAAAATATCTGGACAGTGTAAAGAAAAAAAATGAAATTTAAAAAAGTTATATGCGTATATTTAACGCTTGTTCTGTTTTTGACAGGATGCGGAAATCTTAAAAGCCAGATAAGAGGCAATCAGAATACTGACGCTTCTGCCGACCAGCCGACAGACAATATTATAAAAAGCGATAATAATGGAATAATTGAAAAAGAGGAAACAAAAGAACTTGACGATAAATTAATTGGATTAGATGCTAATGGTAATGGCAGTTCATCGCAAGGTGAAAATACAGAGAAGGAAACTCCCAGCGAAGAACCAGAGTTGAGGTGGCAGGATAAGGCGAAAAAGTATGCTGACGATGCTGTACACTTTTTGTGTGAACATAAAGAGCAGGTATATTTTGTAGGTATAGTAGTTATTTACTTGTTATGGAAAGAACGGCTATTCCAGCAACAAAATCACCAAGACCAGATGCAGTGGCATTTAGCACAGATACAGCAGCAGCTACAGCAAGCCCAAGACCAGATACAACAAATGCCAGTCCAAGACCAGATACAGTACCTACAGCAATTGCAAAACCATTTCTTACAGGCTCAATTCAATTTACAGCAACTAAATCAAGACCCAAACCTGATACAACAATTTCAGCAAGTCCAAGACCAAATCCAGAACGGGATAGGACAATTGCAAGCCCAAGTTCAACAACAAATACAACCACAACTAGCCCAACTACAACTAGGCTAAACCCATCTACCAATTCAGTATAATTGACATAGAATGCGAAGCATAAGAGGAGCGAAGCTCCGTGCTTGTCTTTCCTCTCTTAAAAGCCTTCCTTTAAAAAAAAGCTCAAATCTAAAAGTAAAGATAGTCATATCAAACATTGTCTAAAATCTTGTCTTTATCTTTAAAAAAAAGTTGTGATAAAATATTAATTAGCCTAAGGATATTAAGTGAAATAAAAAATAAAAAAGAATCTGATTACTATGAAAACAATATGCGTGTGTCTTATAACTTTTATGTTGATGACTGTTCTTTGCAGTGGTTGTTATAAAAATAAGGTTAATGCGATTAGCGATAAAAACGTTGACAAAACATATAAATCGCTTGATAATGTTAAAAATAATAGCGATGCTTGCGAGTTTAAAAATATAGATTATTCTCAACTAGTTAATCCTAATTTGTTACGGAAAGAGGATGTGATGTATGCTGTCTCTTTCGGATTTGTTATGTTCATAACTTTAATTTGCATAGATATGCTTGGTCATAATCACGACCTTAATCTCAACGCTGCAATAGATGAGGCTATTGACTTTTATTTGCAAAGACTGGCGGATAATGGTATTGATGGTAATGCCATAATTGATGAGTTTGTTTAGAAGTTAAAAGGCTTTAAAAATAATTAATAAAAAAGTTGTTAAAAAAGATTAAATGCGGATATGTCTGTAATGAAATTTAAAAAATATTTGTGATATTAAAAGGGAAACAAATGATGAGAATGATACTTATTTTGGCAATGATGATATGTTTTACGATGAACACAAAAGCGGAGATCAATGCCGAACCAAAAACTGCCGAAGCTATAACTATAGAGACATTGCATTCAATAGAAAAATCTCAGTCTCAAATAGCAAGGGAAGTTTCGTCATTGGCTGAATGTAATAAAGTAAGTATTGAATGGAATAAAGTAGGTACTATAGTTTTAATTGTTTCTGTTTCCTTTAATATAATTCTAAACTTAGCATTATTGCTATCACGAAGTTCTTAGGATTAGTATGTCAAAAAACAGTGAGTATAAAACTGAGCTGATGCTGGCTTTGTAAATCTACTCGGTGAATTTAGTAAATTAATTAATGATTGCAATGTGTTTATTTTTAATATTATTAGTATTATTGGGTTATAAAGGACTGGCGAAAGGTATTTTTTTATTTGGAGTGATTGGTATTATTTTGCTTGTTGTATTGCTTGCCTTTGTTGGTAAGTAGTATTGGAATTAAAAAATGAGAAAATGATTATTAGTTTATTGACTGTGTGCTTGTCTGGTTGTCATAGGTAGGCGATAACAGTGCTAATGTAGAGTTAATGATAACACAAATTCTAAAAAAAATAAAAATGATACTCAAGATTATTTATTAGATATGTTAAATTAGATTTAATGATTTTAAAAATAGTTATGGATTATAAAGCTTTAGAAAATTGCAGACGATATAAAAACTATGATATTAAATAGGAATTATGCAAACTGAATTTATATTATGTGTATGCTAAGGAAAGTATTGATATATGTGCTTATCGTGCTGAACAATCTAAAGCCTATAGAGGTTAATATGAAAAAAATGATTATGTCTTTAATGTGTTTATTGTTGCTTACTAATGTTGCTTTTGCGAATAATCCTCCTGATAATAATCCTCCTGATAATAAAAATATTTATAATAATATTTATAATGCTGAGCGTCTTAATGCTGTCGCTCAATTAAATCAGCACCGGCTGCCGCCTGTAGAAATTATTAACAACGGTGAGCCTTTTTGGCAACGGTTTTTGCGCCTGTTTATTGTATACTTTTTGGGTAATTAATAATATCGTGCCTGTTAAAGGTTGTGTACATTAAAATAAATAAACGTGTGAGGTATGATAGATTAGGAGCAAAAAATGAAGAAAATGTTTGCTGTTTTATTAGTAATGGCTAGTTTTCTTGACTTAGTAAGTGCGGCTGAGTGTGTCGTTAAGGGCAGTACTAAATATTTTAGGAATAATTGTTATTGCACGGCGGGCACAAATGATAGATGCGTTTGGGATATGTGTGTAGCTGGAGCAAATGAAAGGGGTTTAAAAACAGTCTATTCAAATTTTACTTCTCCTGATTGTCCTATTTGTGAACCAGATTCCCGCCCCCTTATCTCTAGCTACAAAGATGTTATGCGATACGGGTCTTTGATAGGTGTTGCAGGTGCTGCTATGAAGATTTCTATGGCTGCTATGAAGCTTTCTATGTATTGTGCTAAAGCTTCTTTCAGGCTTGGTTGGTATGCTGCAGGTGCTGTTTGTCCGCCTTTAAAGGGTCTATATATTACCTATTATAACATTGACCAATCATAAGAATAAGAATAAAAAAAGGAGTAAACAAAAATACTATTCCCCTAGACAGTATTGATGTCGACTGTTGTTTAAAAAAAATGTTTAGCAGAGATTGGAAAAGATGATATTGTAAAAAAATAGAATGAATAATAAAAAATAAAATGTTATAATAGTAATGTTAAATAATTCACATTATTTAACCTCCAAAATTACTTTAAACGGTAAAGCATAAAGCAAGTATTTGTTGAAAGCCTATACTTGCTTTTTTGCTTGTGCGTATGTATAATTTTGATGTTATGTAGTACCTTTAGGCTTTCTGTGCTATGTAATGCCGAAAAGTAGTTATAAGGCGAGTGTCAACCTAAGTCGGAGACTGTTGAATAATGCAGGCTTCTTAGGCTCTGGCGGATAGGCTCTAAAGATTGGTCAACGTTCGTAAAAATTAAGGTTGTAATTACAAAAGAGAAAATATCTTTCTCTTTTAGTTTTCTCTTTCTGCCAAAAAGTAATTATATAATACCTTGCCGTTGCCTTGTCTTTAATAAAAACTAAAAACAAAAGTAAAAATAGCCATATCAAACATTGTCTAAAATCTTGTCTTTAAAAAAAATAATGAAAAAATCTGTTGTCGTTTACGTTCTCTGGAACACCCTTGAGGCTGTCCAGTAGAAGTAGCGGTATTCCCGCTTATTTATTGTCTTGTCTTTAAAATCTATTCTGTGTACTTTTAAAACCCAAAAAACAATTAAAAATTGTAAAAACTGCGTTAAAGGCGCGCTGTAGCCTCAAATAACGCAAAACAGACGTTCTCTGGCATAATAAAGCCAAAAAACGTCTTAAAATGTCAAAATATGCCAATATTGTGCCAAAATAAGGCATTATCACATAATCTAAAGCCTTAAATAAAATAAATTAAAAAAATAAAAAAAGGCTAAATGACTGTGATAAGCCTTGAAAAGCTTGTAAAAGCTAAAAAAACGGATGTAAATCCGTTAGACGGACTGCAAGTCCGTTAAAAAGAGCTGGCTAAAACTAAAGCCAGCGATAAAGCGTGCGTATAAAGACTTGAATTGTATTAGCACGCTGTCCACATCGTTTTTGATTGTTGTGAAAA
>NZ_AP017461.1 GCF_002355835.1 Candidatus Endomicrobiellum trichonymphae
ATGAAAAAGGTAATAGTATTTTGTGGTTTGGCGTTAATGATGAGTGGATGTTTGTTTTCTAAACTTAATGATGAGCTTGTAAAACAAATGTTGGAAGAAGTTCAGATATGTAAAAACATTTCTGGACTTGATAAGGCGGAAAAGCTTAGTGTGATTTATAAAAATATTAATGGAAAAAATATATTCTCTTATGTTGTAAGATTTTAGGGTAAAAAAAATGAAAAAAACAATTATATTGTTAGTTGTTTTTTTAATGTTTTCTGGCTGTTATAAAAAACCAATAACTAATATCCCTGTCCCTGAGGAAATTGAGGAAATTAAGATACCTGATGTTTATTATTTTTCAGATATGTTCACTGCTTGTAATTGTTTTCTTGCTATAAGCACTTTATTTTTTTTGGCAACTGTTATGTTTGCTGGATACTCTTTTTTTGGGAAGGATTTTGACATTAATGATTATAGGAGGCCTGTTGAATTAGGCAATAGAATTGTTCCTCAACGTGGGAATAATATTTAGGAGTTAAAATAATGAAAAAAATGTTTGTGTTATTGTTATTAGTATCTATATTTTTTGTGCAGAATGTGGAAGCAGGTATTTTTTTTGGTCAGCGCGATAAGTTAAAGGATTGCCATGCGGAAAAGAACGCAATAGCCAATAAATATAATGATTGCCAAAAACGTTACGATGAACTTAATGCTAGTTTTGAAAGTCTGTGCAAGTATGTCGTTGGCGCTGCTCTTGCTCTTGGCAGTGTTGTTGTTTATAAAATAAATGCTATGAATAATAAGTTGAAGAAACTGAAGAGGCGTCTGATAGTCTCTTAACAATCTGAAGTTAATTGTAAAATTATGTTATAATAAGTTAGTCAATTCATATATTTAAACTTCAAAATTGCCTTAGATGGTAAAGCATAAAGACAAGTAACCTAGAAACGCTACTTGTCTTTTTTGCTTCGTATATGTATAATCTTGATGTTATGTAGTACCTTAGCGTTTCTGTGCTATGTAATGCCGAAAAGTAGTTATAAGGCGAGTGTCAACCTAAGTCGGAGACTGTTGAATAATGCAGGCTTCTTAGGCTCTGGCGGATAGGCTCTAAAGATTGGTTAACGTTAGTAAGAGTAAACGGAGTGTATTAAGAGAAAATATCTTTCTCTTTTCCTTTTCTCTTTCTGCCAAAAAGTAATTATGTAATACCTTGCCGTTGCCTTGTCTTTAATAAAAACAAAAGTAAAAATATCAGTTGTAATATAAACTAATAGAACTAACATAGAATGCGAAGCATAAGAGGAGCGAAGCTCCGTGCCTGTCCTTGTCTTTTCTTTCTTAAAAGCCTGCCTTTAAAAAAAGCTCAAATCTAAAAGTAAAAATAGTCATATTAAACATTGTCTAAAATCTTGTCTTTAAAAAATAATGAAAAAAATCTGTTGTCGTTGACGTTCTCTGGAACACCCTTGAGGCTGTTCAGTAGAAGCAGCGGTATTCCCGCTTATATATTGTCTTGTCTTTAAAATCTATTCTGTTTACTGTTAAAACGTAAAAAAAACGATTAAAAATCGTAAAAACTGCGTTAAAGGCACGCTGGTGCCTTTAATAACGCAAAACAGACGTTCTCTGGCTATATACCAGTAAAAACGTCTTAAAATGTCAAAATATGTCAATATTGTGCCAAAATAAGGCATTATCATATAGTCTAAAGCCTTAAATAAAATAAATTAAAAAAATAAAAAAAGGCTAAACGACTGTGATAAGCCTTGAAAAGCTTGTAAAAGCTAAAAAAACGGATTTACATCCGTTAGACGGACTGCAAGTCCGTTAAAAAGAGCTGGCTAAAACTAAAGCCAGCGATAAAGCGTGCGTATAAAGACTTGAATTGTATTAGCACGCTGTCCACATCGTTTTTGATTGTTGTGAAAAAATGTGGAAAAAAAACTTATATTTTAAAATGTAAAAGATTGGTAAAAAAATATTGGAAAGTCTCTAAAAGGCGATAACTGATTGTCTAATACTAGTACTTGAAAAACGCAATAAAATGCGTTCCAGTCTGTCTTTAAAATCTAATCTCTAAAATAATATAAGCCTATGATTAAATATCATAGGCGTTTCCCAATTGCACTACTTGATATGCAATTGGCTGACTGACAACAAAATAATAACGATAGTTTATGAAAGCGTAAAAAGCTAAGACATTATGATAATGCTTAGTCGCTGTTTGTAAATATGCTTAAAAATTTATTATATATTTATAGGCTTGCACGACATTTAGATAACGTCTGTGATGTATAAATAGTCAAAAGCTGTCTTAAAGCAGACGGCAAAAAAACAGTAAAAGCGAACGAAGTGAGCGACACATCTAACTTGATATACATATATGCTACGTGGTTTCAAAAAGAGCCGTAAAAAAACAAAATAATAATTACTTCCTTAATCGTTTTCAGCAGAAAACGAAACAGTATAAACTTGATATACTATATGCTAGCTGACAGAAAATAAAATGAAAAAAAGATTAAGAAAAAAAGTGAAAAAAATTCAGCCCAAAAAATAGACCCGAATAAAACCTATCTGCTTTGTTATACAAACTTACCTTAAGAGACACGCAAAAAAATATCTGGAAAGTTTAAAGAAAAAAAATGAAATTGAAAAAAGCTTTATGCGTATATTTAACGATTGTTCTGTTTTTGACAGGCTGTGAAAATCTTAAAAGCAAGCTAAGAGGCAATCAGAATACTGACGCTTCTGCCGACCAGCCGACAGGCGATATTATAAAAAGCGATAATAGTGGAATAATTGAAAAGCAGAAAGAAAAAGAGTCAGATTTAAAAAAAATAGAGAATAATGTCGATAATCCAAATGGTGATAACGGTGGCGATAATAATGGCGATAATCCAAATGGTGATAACGGTGGCGATAATAATGGCGATAATCCAAATGGTGATAACGGTGGCGATAATAATGGCGATAGTAGTCAACACAAATCGTCCAGCGAAGCGAATGGAAAAGATTTAAGAGGATGGTTATGGGATCATAAAGGAAGTATTTCAGGTATAGTATTAGCGAGTGCGGTAGTTATAGGTGCGATAGGATTTTGGGGTGGACAACCAAATGTTTGCGCAGTTAATTACTTTTATGTTCCCCAAGCAGTTCAGGAAAATCAAGCCCAAGTTCAAGTTCCAGCAGTTCAGGAAAATCAAGCTCAAGTTCAAGTTCCAGCAGTAAGTTCAAGTTCCAGCAGTTCAGGAAAATCAAGCTCAAGTTCAAGTTCCAGCAGTTCAGGAAAATCAAGCTCAAGTTCAAGTTCCAGCAGTTCAGGAAAATCAAGCTCAAGTTCAAGTTCCAGCAGTTCAGGAAAATCAAGCCCAAGTTCAAGTTCCAACTAAACCAACTATACCAACTACAAGAACAACTACTATTACAAGAACCACAAGCACAAGAACAACTACTACAACGACAATTACAAGAAAGACTGCTTTTAGCACAAGAACGGCAAGACCTATTACAACTACGAATAAATAACTTACGCCGACACTTTCGAGAACACCAAGCAATGCCATTTCTGCAAATAGAATACTTAGAGTACCAAAATCGATTAATACAACAATTATTGCAACAAGCACAACAACTAGCAGAACAAGTACAACAACAACAACTAGCAGAACTAGTACAACAACGACAACAACGACAACAACGACAAGCACAACAACTAGCAGAACTAGTACAACAACGACAAGCACAACAACTACTAGCAGGACAAGTACAACAACTACAGCAACGACAACAACGACAACAACGACAAGCACAACGACTAGCAGAACTAGTACAACAACGACAAGCACAACAACTAGCAGAACAAGTACAACAACAAGAACAAGCAGAACAAGTACAACAACAAGAACAACAAGCACGACAACTATTAGAACTAGCAGAAAAACTATGATAATGTTTTAAATAAATTAAAATGAGAGATATTCTTATGATAAAGATAAATATATTTCCTATTAAAAATCCGTTTAGAAGTTCTAGAACTGTTCAAAAGGCTTTAAAAATAATTAATAAAAATTTTGTATGCAATATTATTGTTTTGTCGTTGCTTTTGTGTAGTTGTGGTAAAAAACAAGCATTGTTAAACACCGCAATTACTGAAAAAAGCGAAGTTGTATCAGAATTAAAATCAGAGTTGGCGAAAATCCAAAAAGAGTTGAAAGAAAAAAAGGAAAAATTAATAGAAGTTCAAGAAGAGTTGGAAAAAGCAATAGAAGTTCAAGAAGAGTTGGAAAAAGAAAATTGGCAAAACCTATGGGAATTATATGACAATCGAATGGGTTTTTTCTTATTGGGATTACTTACAGCGGACTTAATCGTTTTAGGTTGTATTTGTTGTACAATGTGCTCTTGTTGTTAGAGTAAAATTCCGTAAAAAATAAAAAGTAGTAAACGTTAGCAGGACATAGAATGCGAAGCATAAGAGGAGCGAAGCTCCGTGCTTGTCTTTCCTCTCTTAAAAGCCTGCCTTTAAAAAACTCAAATCTAAAAGTAAAAATAGTCATATTAAACATTGTCTAACATTCTGTCTTTGAAAAAATCTATGATAAAATATTAATTAGTTTAAGGATATTAAGTGGAATATAAAAAAGAAACCGACTATTATGAAAACGATATGCGTCATACTGCTGACGCACCAAAACTTGAAAAGAGATTGAAAAAATCTCTTAATGTTTTTGGCTTGGTATTGTTGGTTCTTGCTGTGTATTTATTTGGCTCTTTTTTATTGTGTTCTTGTTATCGTCGTAGTGTAGTTGCTGATAACAATGCTGTTTTGCCTGATGCTGTTACTGGATTGAAATCGGATAAAAAATTGATTAACGGAGCTGAATTATCGCTTATTGAGCGTTCTGTTGTTGCCGAGCGGTTTCGTTTTGGTGCGATTGCGCCTGTTATTGTTGATGTTGCCGCTGTTGATATTGCCGCTGTTTTGCTACAAATATTCCTGCCCATAATATAGTAGGTTGCCGCTGTTGCTGTTTTATAATGTTCAGCATTTTGCTATGCCTGATGTGCCTGTTGCCAATAATGACGGTTGATTTTAATGATTAATATTATGTTTAAAAAATATTTGTTTAATAGGTAAGGATAAATCAAAACGAGGGATATTCTTATGAAAAAAACTAATAATAAATATAAACCCATAGAAAATGCATTTCCTATTAACAATCCGTTTAGAAGTTCTAGAACTGTTCAAAAAGCTTTAAAAATAATTAATAAAAAAGTTGCTAAAAAAAAGATTAAATGCTAATATGATTGTAATGAAAATATTCGCTGTGATTTTAATGTTGTTTGTGTTCTTGTCTGGCTGTCAGAGTAAGGTTATAACAGGCATTTTTAAAAATAAAGATGATGTTTCAACTTCTAATAATTCAGCTTCAGAGCCTGCTCCGACGCCTACTCCTACTCCGACGCCTACTCCTACTCCGACGCCTATTCCTACTCCGACGCCTACGAATGCTAAGTGGTCTTGGTATTGGTAATTTCCATCGTCTACGCTTGCTCCTGCTTCACTAGAGAGACTGCGTCTCAAGATAAACTCAATTAATTATTAAGTTATAAATTATGAAAAAGCTTGCAGAAATGCAGGCTCTTTTTTTTGCTTGCTTTATGTGTTGGTAAATGATATTTTTTTAAAGAAATGATTGAAAAATCAATGCGACGATATACTCTCTATATCTATTACTACTATTAAAGACAAGGAGAGATAGAA
>NZ_AP017462.1 GCF_002355835.1 Candidatus Endomicrobiellum trichonymphae
GTGTGGAATGAAATTAAAACGGAATTAACAGAAAAGATACCGACTATATGGCTAGAGCCAGTAAAAGAGGAAAGCTTTAAAGACGACATATTAATGCTTAATGTACCTAACAGATATTATGCTGAAAAGTATAAAACTGATTTTAAAGAATTAATTCAAAGCGTAATAAAAACAAAAACAGGCAAAGACATAGGATTACAGTGTCAGATTGAATTACTGCCAGAACCTATCACAAAAGACAAAAAGCCAAAGACAACATCAAAGACGCCTTTAATAAAAGAAACAAAGTTCAACGGCAAGCCTTATTTTGAAAGTCCTGCGGAGCTTACAGAGATTTCAAAAGAGATAAGTCAGGCAAAAGAAATAGATGTTGATAATACCAAATTGACTTCAATGCCTGTTAAATACAGCATAAAAGACGTCGTATCTTTCAGCCTGCTAAATAGCAAAATGTTTACTTATCCAAATGATAAAAGAAAAAAAACAAAAGTTGAAATAAATATAAGATTTAATAACGGTACTATTAAGCCGCTTGATTTATATCGAGGTCAGCTAGATTTTAATGACGAAGGATACGGGCAGTTAACAACGACGCACGCAAAGATATTCCTTGCCATTACTCATATTTGGCAGAAGCAGGGCTGTAAGTTTGCAAACAATAGTTATCTTGCCGTTGTTGACATCTCAATAAGAGAACTGGCTAAACAATTAGGCTATCAAAAATTCAGCGGAGCCGATTATAAAAGATTATTGCGAAAGACTAAAGAGCTTGCAGACTTCCCTATGATACTTGCCGATATGTATGAAGCTCATACATTTACTCTATTATACGATGTTTCTAATCACAAACTTAAAAAAAGCAGAAACAATAAGAATATGTTAAGAATACTTATTAATCCATTTATTGCGAAACAACTTTACGAAAGAAAAGTAATTTTAAGGAACCCGCAATGCTATAAGATTAAAAATCCTACAGCTATTAAATTCCTGATATGTTATGACAAAAGAATAATTAAAGGGAACAATTTGAGACTGAATATATCCGAAATAGCAAATGATTTAGAAATAAATATAAATAATATAACCAGCGTTGCAGAAAATTTAAAAAATGCATTCCAAGAACTGAACGGATACGAACTTAACGATAGTTATAGCCTGCACGTGGAATTAATCAAAGAGGGCAAGGAATGGATTGTAGTTGCTGACCGTCTATTAAAAGAGAAACAACAATCATTAAAGGTGAACTGCAGAACTGATATAGAACGCGAAGCATAAGAGGAGCGAAGCTCCTTGCTAGTCTTTCCTCTCTTAAAAGCCTGCCTTTAAAAAAAAGCTCAAATCTAAAAGTAAAAATAGTCATATTAAACATTGTCTAAAATCTTGTCTTTATCTTTAAAAAAAGTTGTTAAAAAAGATTAAATGAGGATATTGTTATAATAAAATCAAATAAAGAGGATTATTAAAATGTTAAGTTTAAAAGATAATAAAAAGAGCTTCTTTTCGTTAATGTGTCTGTTTTTTTGGGTCGTATGTGGATGCCATTCTGCAAAAGAGTTTAGAGATGGGTATATCACAGGGCTAGCGGATGGATATGCCTTGAGCGTAAATGAATTTAAATATAACGCTGAACTTGCTAAAATTAAAGATGAATTTGATTGGAGTAAGGTTGATTTTAAAAGTGAAATGAAAATGTATTTAGACGAAAATAAATATATAGAAAAAAAGGTTTATGATGACTATGTAAAAAACGGCAGAAAAGTATAAAGAGTAAAGTAAAGCAAGGGTAGATTTTTTAATGAAATCTCATTCTCTAGCTCTGGTTGTAAATATGGTTTGAAATAATGAGGAACAAAAAGATGATGTTAAATAAATATCATTATTATAAAAACGATTAAAGGAAAGGCGATAACTATGAAAAGCCAGTTAAATATTACCTCAAAAGAGAAAGATAAAGAACCTTTAAAAAATTGCTATAAATGTGATGTAAAAAGAGTATGTACGGATAGCCCGTATTATGCTCCCGTTGACTATCAGTTGGACTTGTTTGATAATAATAATATCTTGCCTGTTAAAAGTTGTGTGCATTGAAATAAATAAACGTGCAAAGCTTAAGTTTATTGATTATGCCTCATATAGAAAATATATATTTAAAAATAAAATGTTATAATAGTGATGTTAAATAATTCATATTATTTAACCTCCAAAATTACTTTAAACGGTAAAGCATAAAGGCAAGTAATCTTAGAAAGAGGCTACTTGTCTTTTTTGCTTCGTATATGTATAATCTTGATGTTATGTAATACCTTTGCCTCTTTCTGTGTTTCATAATGCCAAAAAGTAATTATGTAATACCTTGCCGTTGCCTTGTCTTTAGTCTTTAATAAAAACAAAAGTAAAAATATCAGTTGTAATATAAACTAATAGAACTGACATAGAATGCGAAAGCATAAGAGGAGCGAAGCTCCTTGCTAGTCTTTCCTCTCTTAAAAGCCTGCCTTTAAAAAAAAGCTCAAATCTAAAAGTAAAAATAGTCATATCAAACATTGTCTAAAATCTTGTCTTTAAAATCTATTCTGTTTACTTCTAAACTCCAAAAAACGATTAAAAATTGTAAAAACTGCGTTAAAGGCACGCTGGTGCCTTAAATAACGCAAAACAGACGTTCTCTGGCAAAATAGCCATTAAAAACATCTTAAAATGTCAAAATATGCCAATATTATGCCAAAATAAGGCATTATCACATAGTCTAAAGCCTTAAATAAAACAAAATAAAAAAGGCTAACTGACTGTGATAAACCTTGAAAAGCTTGTAAAAGCTAAAAAAACGGATGTAAATCCGTCAGACGGACTGCAAGTCCGTTAAAAAGAGCTGGCTAAATTGTATTAGCACGCTGTCCACATCGTTTTTGATTGTTGTGAAAAAATGTGGAAAAAATCTTATGTTTTAAAATGTAAAAGAATTGATAAAAAGAATATTGGAAAGTCTCTAAAAGGCGATAACTGATTGTCTAATACTAGTACTTGAAAAACGCAATAAAATGCGTTCCAGTCTGTCTTTAAAATCTAATCTCTAAAATAATATAAGCCTATGATTAAATATCATAGGCGTTTCCCAATTGCACTACTTGATATGCAATTGGCTGACTTGTTTCAAAAAGACACCGATTATACCTCAAAATAGTAGCGATAGTTTATGAAAGCGTAAAAAGCTAAGACGTTATGATAATGCTTAGTCGCTGTTTGTAAATATGTCTAAAAATTTATTATATATTTATAGGCTTGCACGACATTTAGGTAACGTCTGTGATGTATAAATAGTCAAAAGCCGTCTTAAAGTAGACGGCAAAAATAAACAAAAAATGAGCGAAGCGAACACCCTCTATACTTGATATACATATATGCTAGATGACCTCAAAAAGAGCCGTAAAAAGTTATAAAATAATAATTACTTCCTTAATCGTTTTCTGCTGAAAACGAAACAGTATAAACTTGATATACTATATGCTAGATGGTGCCGAAAAGTTAATACGTATCTTGTCATTGCCTTGTCTTTTCTCTCTTAAAATTTCTGTCTTTAAAAAAGCTATGATGAAATATTAATTAGCCTAAGGATATTAAGTGAAAAATAAAAAAGAATTTGATTGCTGTGGAAACGATATGCGTCATACTGCTGAAGCACCAAAACTTGAAAAGAGATTGAAAAAATCTCTTAACGTTTTTGGCTTGGTACTGTTGACTGCGTATCTGTTTGGTTTGTTGTTATTGACATCTTGTTCTCGTGTTAATACGTTCGGTTATAAGATCTATGGTAGGCAAGAGCTGCTCGACGAAGTCTGTAGATTAAAACATATTGTAATGAAATTAGAAGGGGAGGGGAAAGTTGGTAGTGCGATCGTTCTCTAGACTGAAAGATATTCTTATGTATAGAAGATGTATTTCCTATTAACAATCCGTTTAGAAGTTCTAGAGCTGTTCAAAAAGCTTTAAAAATAATTAATAAAAAAGTTGTTAAAAAAGATTAAATGAGGATATGACTGCAATGAAATTTAAAAAAATATTTGCTGTGATTTTAATGTTGTCTGTGTTCTTGTCTGGCTGTCAGAGGAAGGTTATAACAGGCGTTTCTAAAAATGAAAATGATGTTTCAACTTCAACGAATACTCCTGCTCCAGAGCTTACTCCTACTCCGACGCCTACTCCGACGCCTACTCCGACGCCTACTCCGACGCCTACTCCACCGCTTACTCCTGCTTCACCAGAGCCTGCGTCTCAAGACAAACTCAAAAAAATAGCGTTGTTTTGCCCGCCATTAACGCAATTAATGTTTATTTACGGCTTAGGCCTAGTTGAAGGTGCAATCCAAGCATCATTGCCATATCTCTTTTCTTCACCAATAATCATATCGACTTTAAGCATAATGGTTGCAAATATGCCAATTGTCGGCGCAATGTGGTTCGCACTATTCGCTTATAGGAGCGAAGTATCGACCCTGTCTAATGTACTTGATTGGAGTTTGCCGGCTTTACTTGTGTTTGGAGAATTTCTGTATTTCTGTGGAGTAGGAGCAGTCAGTCCTTTCAGTCATTGGCTATGGTCAATCGACCCTATCTAATGTACTTGATTGGAGTTTGCTGTTGAAATATACGCTTATTTAGAATTCTACGTTAAAAACTCGATTAATTATTAAATTATAAATTATGAAAAAGCCTGCAGAAATGCAGGCTTTTTTTTGTGTTGGATTATATGTTGACTATGTGTTAGTGATAAATTATAATATATGTGTTGGTGGTAAACTTAATTAACAAAATATGTGTTTTCGGTAAAGAGATTATGTGTTTTCGGTAAAGAGATTATGTGTTTTCGGTAAAGAGATTATGTGTTTTCGGTAAACAATTTTAGCAAAAAAGTGGCTATAAATAAGGATTTGGCTTACTCTCTAACTCTAATAAGACCTAATAAGACTAAGTCTGCCTAAAAGCTGGCAGACATTTTTTGGGGAACTTAAAAGATAAAAAGACAAAAGCAAAAGGAATAAAAA